>NZ_JBBOCR010000002.1:0-2195 GCF_038002525.1 Paenibacillus sp. FSL K6-4396
TTGTTTATATTCTAAAACGTTCGCACAGTCTTTTACACGAGATGCTTTTTTCATTTCGAGAATATGAAGCAATTCCCAATAAGAAACATTAGCTAGCTTTTTTTCTCTCCAGGGTCTTTCTTTACCACTTTTTGTTTTATCGACTAATACATTTGATTCTTCATTAGATTTGGTGTTATTATGATTGTATAAGATATAAAAAACCTCCGTTTGTTTGTTTTTGTGTGGTAACTTAAACAATAACAGATGGAGTTTTTTATTTCAATAATCCCATGCAACTATTTTCAAGGGATAAATCAAAGCCAAACCCTTAATAAATAACACTTCTAACTTAAAATAATAAAATGACGTTATGTCTATATGTATCAAGAATAGAAAGATTAGGTTCAAAATCATTAAAAAAAGACCCTAAAACAAATAAAAAAGACTAGACCCATTTTCATGGATCTAGTCTTTTTTATTTGTTTATTTTTTAATTAAATTTATTTAATTTTATATTTTTAAATTCAAAAGCCCCTGCGGGAAACCCAACGAACGCAGAGAATTTTAAAGAGCAAAAGCGATTTTTAAAATCACTGCGTATAAATGGGCACTCTCAACTGAATTTAGTATATTTTACCCTCGTTCGTTTTTTATTACTCAAAGAAAGCCGATTCCTTTTTGTCTCGAACTCAACTCCCCTGAACCCCTAAATTCGCCCAATCGTCAAAAATAAGCTGACCACACATTCAGCCGATTGGCTTTTTCTAGTTTATCAGGGGAGTTCTGCTCGACAAAAAGACTTCGTTTTCTTTTCCGTCATAAACCACTCTCTAAATTAGCTTAGGAATTAAAATAAAGCTCTCTCACGCTTAAAGTTATTTTCTCATTATATTTTCTGTTCCAAATAATTTAAAACGCTCTAAACGTCTTAAATCGATTTTTAATTACTTTCAAAATAAAAACATAAAAAATAGAAATCACGACATTTAATTAGGAGTGCCCATTTACACGCAGTGATTTTTATTTTGCTCACGCGCCATAAAAAAACTGCGTAATTTGGGTTTCCTGCGGGGGCTTTTTATAAATTAATTTTAAACAAAAAAAGGTAGCTTAAAGCTACCCAACAAAAAATCACATCCGATTATAGAAAATAATAGACATTATCCTAATTTAAAAATTAATATATTTCATACCAAGTACTAAATAAGTTAAAACCCCAATAACAGCTATTCCTGAAAAAAATAATACTATTTGTGGCTTTGACCAGTTTTTTATCCATCCCCATCTTTTTCCGTAATTATCAAACCAAATAATATCGAGTATTACACTCACAGCAATGATTATAAATGCTAAAAAAGGACTCAATTTATACCACTCCTTTATTGAATGAGATAGACAGTTTGTTGAATATTTTTTTAACTATTCATCATAAAATAATTCTTTCTATCCCAATTCCACATCGCAATAATTGAATAACTTTCTTCATCTTCTTTCGATTTTTCTTCATCAGCATGAATTAAATCGCCATCTTCTGAATCATCTAAATTTAATTCTTTATGCAATTCTTTTAATAAACCACCGTAAGAAATTAAACGTTTTTTAAATAGGCCTTTTTCTAAATCTGCTAAACGCTGCAGATTAAGTTTTTCATCTTTTGTCATAAAATCTGTATCTTTAACAGGATATTTCGCTGTTTCATCAATCGCTGATTGAATATCTGTTTTATCTTTATTTTTAGCTTTAACAATTTGAACTTTCACGTTGGGATCATAATCTAATTTCATCGCTCTTCGCCAAAGTTTTATCCATTGTTTTTGATTAATATAGTTTTCAGTATTTTTAAAGTAAGTATTTTCCACACACAATAAAACGTGCATATGCTGATTATAAGAATTATCAATATTATTGACGGTTACCTCTGTTGCACGCATAAACCCTATTAAATTCTTTTTAATTTTTTGATAACCTATCATACGTCTAAATCCTTCTGACATATCAGATAAACTTTGAGCTAATTCTTCGCCATCATAAACATTTTTAACCGTTAACGTGAGAAAAACCCATCTTGCTGTTGGTTTTTGTCTAATCACTTCTGAAACAACTTTTTGTGATTGGATACCATGTTTCATAGCACGCCTCCAATTGCACATCGGACATAAACGAGATTTACAGAACCACACTCTATATAATTTTCGTTCGCCCGTTTCTATGCT